>NZ_CP029556.1:0-5000 GCF_003293695.1 Lysobacter oculi
CCGGGACGAACGGCCGTACCGCGCCGACGAAGCGGGCGATGAAGATGCTCTTGATGCCGTGGCGCAGGAACAGCTTCTCGCCGCGGTCGAGGAACTGCGGATAGCGCCGGAACAGCCACAGCCCACGCATGTTCGGGCCCCAGCGCCGGCCGATCCAGAAACTCAGCGCGTCCCCGGCGAACGCCCCCGCCGCCGCGCAGGCGATGACGTAGGGGCCATTGAGATGTCCCAGCCCGATCAGCGCGCCCACCGCGAACAGCAGCGGCAGCGCCGGGACCACGATGCCGACCACCGCCAACGCATCGCAGAACGCGATGAGGAAGGCGATCGCGCCTGCCGCGACGGGATTTGCGCCGATCCAGGCGACGAGCTGGTCAAGCCATTGGGACTCCATCATTCGATTATAGAAGTGGCCGATGACAGCCCCGGGCAGCCCCGTGCGCAGGCGGCGGCATCGGGCCCGCGCCTATACTTCGGGCAAACCATTCGGATGCGAATCGTGAGTTCCCTTTCCGGCAAGACCCTCTTCATCACCGGTGCCTCCCGTGGCATCGGCCGTGCCATCGCCCTGCGCGCCGCGCGCGACGGCGCCAATATCGCCATCGTCGCCAAGTCGGCGGTCGCCAACCCCAAGCTGCCCGGCACCATCCACAGCGTCGCCGAGGAAGTGCGCGCGGCCGGTGGCCAGGCGCTGCCGATCCAGTGCGACATCCGCGAGGAAGCCGAGGTCCGCGCCGCCGTCGCCGCCACGGTCGAGGCCTTCGGCGGGCTCGACATCCTGGTCAACAACGCCAGCGCGATCTGGCTGGCCGGCGCGCTCGACACCCCGATGAAGCGCTACGACCTGATGACCGGGGTGAATTCGCGCGGCAGCTTCCTGTGTGCGCAGGCCGCGTTGCCGGAGCTGATGAAATCGGCCAACCCGCACATCCTCACCCTGGCCCCGCCGCCCTCGCTGGACCCGAAGTGGTGGGCGCCGCATACCGCCTACACGCTGGCGAAGATGGGCATGAGCCTGGTGACGCTGGGGCTGGCGGGCGAGTTCGGGCGCAAGGGCGTCGGCGTCAACGCGCTCTGGCCGAAGACGATCGTCGCCACCGACGCGCTCAACATGATTCCCGGCATCGAGCTGGACCGCTGCCGCAAGCCGGAGATCGTCGCCGACGCCGCCCGCGAAATCCTGACCCGCGACGCCCGCGCGACCAACGGCAACTTCTTCATCGATGAGGAAGTGCTGCGCGAGGCCGGCGTGACCGATTTCGCCCCCTACGCGGTGGATCCGTCCAAGCCGCTGCTGCCCGACCTGTTCCTGGATTGATGTCGCGATGAAATACCTGCACACCATGATCCGCGTCCACGACCTGGACGCCGCGCTGCGCTTCTTCTGCGACGGGCTGGGCCTGCGCGAGGCACGCCGGATGGAGAACGAAGCCGGGCGCTTCACGCTGATCTTCCTGGCGGCCGACGAATCGCCGGACGCGGAAGTCGAACTCACCTACAACTGGCCGGACGCCGAAGGCCAGGTCGAGACCTACACCGGCGGCCGCAACTTCGGCCACCTCGCGTTCCGGGTCGAGGACATCTACGGAAAATGCGCGCACCTGCAGGCGCTCGGCTACACCATCCACCGCCCGCCCCGCGACGGCCACATGGCTTTCGTGAAGTCGCCCGACGGCATTTCCGTCGAGCTGCTGCAGGCCGGTGACGCGCTGACGCCCGCCGAGCCGTGGGCGTCGATGCCCAACACCGGAAGCTGGTGAGATGACGACGCCCGACACCGACGCCCTGCTCGCCATCGGCCGCGACCGCTACGTGCCGGTCTACCGCCAGCGCGCGATGGTGCTCGACCACGGGCGCGGCGCGCGGCTCTGGGACATCGAGGGCCGCGAATACATCGACCTGGCCGGCGGCATCGCCGTCTGCGCGCTCGGCCACGCCGATCCCGAATTGATCGCCGCGCTCACCGCGCAGGCCAGCAAGCTCTGGCACACCAGCAACGTGTTCCACAGCGAACCCCCGCTGCGGCTGGCGGAAGAACTGGTCGCCGCCTCGCACTTCGCCGAGCGCGTGTTCTTCTGCAATTCCGGCGCCGAAGCCAACGAGGCCGCGATCAAGCTCGCGCGCCGTCATGCGGCGCAGGCCGGGCGCGTGCCGGAACGCCGCGTCATCGTCACCGCGCGCGGCAGCTTCCACGGCCGCACGCTGGCCACGGTCACCGCGACCGCGCAGCCCAAGTACCAGGAAGGCTACGAGCCGCTGCCCGGCGGCTTCCGCCATGTCGATTTCAACGACCTCGCCCAGCTCGATTCGGCGATGGCCGGCGGCGATGTCTGCGCCGTCCTGCTGGAACCGGTGCAGGGCGAGGGCGGGGTGATGCCGGCCGCCGACGGTTACCTGCAGGGCGTGCGCGCGCTCTGTGACCGCCACGGCGCGTTGCTGATGCTCGACGAGATCCAGTGCGGCATGGGGCGCACCGGGCCGCTGTTCGCGCACTGGGCCGATGGCGTGGTGCCCGACGTGGTCACCCTGGCCAAGGCATTGGGATGCGGCATCCCGATCGGCGCGATGCTGGTCGGCGCGCAGGCCGCCGACACCCTGCAGTTCGGCTCACACGGCACCACCTTCGGCGGCAACCCGCTGGCGGCGGCGGTGGCGCGGGTGGCTCTGAAGCGCATCGCCTCCGAAGAGATCGCCGCGAATGTCGAAGCGCAGTCGCGCGCGCTGGTAGAAGGCCTCGATGCGCTCAACGCGGAATTCGGGATTTTCAGCGGCACCCGTGGTCGTGGGTTGATGCTCGGCGCGGTGCTGGCGCCGGCCTGGGCCGGGCGTGCCGGCGACATCCTCGACGCCGCCGCGCGCCACGGCCTGCTGTTGCTGCAGGCGGGTCCGGATGTGCTGCGCTTCGTGCCGCCGCTCAACATCAGCGGCGAAGACATCGAAGAAGGATTGAAGCGCCTCGGCAGCGCCCTGCGCGAAATCGCCTGAGCGGGCTCAGTCCGGATCGACCACCGGCAGCATCCGCCCGCATTTGCGGCAATGCCAGGCGTCGGCCTCGTGGTCGGGCAGGCCGCATTCCACGCACCGCACGCGCAGGCGGTCGCGTTCGCGCATCGTCCGCGCCAGCTCGGCGGTGTAGATGCCGGTCGGCACCGCGATGATGCTGTAGCCGATCAGGATCAGCACCGAGGTGATGAAGCGGCCCAGCGGCGTGCCCGGCGCGATATCGCCAAAGCCCACCGTCGCCATCGTCACCACCGCCCAGTACATGCCGGTCGGGATGCTGCTGAAGCCGTGTTCCGGCCCTTCGATCACGTACATCAGCGCGCCGAAGATCACGGTGATGGTGAGCAGGGTGGCGATGAACACCGCGATCTTGCGCCGGCTGCGCAGCAGCGACTGGATCAGCACGCCGGCCTCGCTGGAGTACTCCACCAGCTTGAGCACGCGGAAGATCCGCAGCAGCCGCAGGATGCGCACCACCGTCAGCGACGCGCTGCCCGGGAACAGCAGCGAGAGGAAGGTGGGCAGGATCGCCAGCAGGTCGATCACCCCGAAGAAGCTGCGCGCATAGCGCAGCGGGCGCCGCACCACCCACAGCCGGATCGCGTACTCCACGGTGAACAGCAGGGTGAAGAACCACTCGGCGGCGTACAGCGCTTCGTGCCAGCGCAGCTTGATCGAGGGCACGCTGTCGAGCATCACCACCAGCACGCTGGCGAGGATCGCGATGATCAGCCAGACATCGAAATTGCGCTCGGCGCGGTCCTCGTGGTGGAAGAACACGCGGTACAGCCGGTGACGCAGCCCGCTTTCAGCCGCAGGTTCGTGCAGCTGCTCGAACAGGCTGGGCGATGCCTCTTCGTCGTGTTCCTGCGGATGCGGGCTCACGCGTCTGCCGTCCTGGCCGGTCAGAGCGAGGCGAACGCCGCGCGCGCGGCTTCGATCGTCTGCGCGATCACCGCGTCGTCGTGCGCGCTGGACACGAAGCCGGCCTCGAACGCCGATGGCGCGAGATACACGCCGCGCTCCAGCATCGCGTGGAAGAAGCGGTTGAACGCCGCCGTGTCGCAGGCCAGCGCACCGGCATAGGTGTCCACCTGGTCGGCGCTGAAGAACAGGCCAAACATGCCGCCCACGCGCTGCGTGCTGAAGGCGACGCCGGCGTCGCGCGCGGCGGCTTCAAGCCCGTCGCAGAGCGCATTCGTCTTCGCTTCCAACGCGTCGTGGAAACCCGGCTCGCTGACGAGGTCGAGCATCGCCAACCCCGCCGCCATCGCCACCGGATTGCCGCTCAAGGTACCGGCCTGGTAGATCGGGCCGGCCGGCGCGATCTGCTGCATCAGTTCGCGGCGGCCGCCGTACGCGCCCACCGGCATGCCGCCCCCGATCACCTTGCCGAAGGTGCTCAGGTCCGGCGTGACGCCGTAGCGCGCCTGCGCGCCGCCCAGCGCCACGCGGAAGCCGGTCATCACCTCGTCGAAGATCAGCAGCGCGCCGTGGCGCGTGCAGAGTTCGCGCAGATGCTGCAGATAGCCTTCGCGCGGCGGCAGGCAGTTGGCGTTGCCGACCACCGGCTCGATGATCAACCCGGCGATGTCATCGCCGCATTCGTCGAAGAACTGGGTGGCCGCATCGAAATCGTTGTACGGGAGCGTCAGCGTGAGGTCGGCCAGCGCCTTCGGCACGCCCGGCGAAGTCGGCACGCCGAAGGTCAGCGCGCCGCTGCCGGCCTTCACCAGGAAGCTGTCGCCGTGGCCGTGGTAGCAGCCCTCGAACTTGACGATGCGCGCACGCCCGGTCGCGCCGCGCGCGAGGCGGATCGCAGAGAGCGTCGCCTCGGTGCCGGAATTCACCATCCGCACCATCTCGCAGCTCGGGATGAGTTGCGTGATGCGTTCGGCCATCGTCACTTCCAGCGGATTCGGCGTGCCGAACGACAGGCCGCGCTTCGCGGTCTCGATGACCGCTTCCAGCACCTTCGGATGGTTGTGGCCGACGAT